>NZ_JAVJSQ010000009.1 GCF_040219335.1 Gimesia sp.
GAGTGCAATCAACGTCAGGTCGCTGGCTGGAGAGAACTCGCTGTGCTCTGCGGGAGTGGTATCGATGAACCAGCCATACCCGGCGGCGTTGACGTCGATGTAAATAGTACCGGCAGCGGCGCGGCCCAGGGTCTCATCTGCAAGATCAACGACTTTGATGTCGATCTCTGAGAGTGTTTGCTGCTGTGCCGGGGAGAGTTGCGGACTGATCTCTGCAACGGTCGCTCCCAGCAGACTCTCGGCGGTTGTTTGCTGGATGGTGGTTGCGGTTTGTGATGGTGGCGGTGCGGGAGCGACCGTTAATAGTTGATTCCAGGCATCGGGATAATTCTCAGGATAGGTTACCAGTTCTGGACCGGATTTACGCTTACCGTAGTTAGACGCGAACAGCAGCAGATCCTGAAAGCTGACCCGGTCATCCTGGTTGTAATCAGCAAACCAGGCGTAGTCGGAGGAGGACTCGCTGGGCTTCTGCTGGTAAACGGCTGCAAACCGCAGGAGATCATTGAAATTGATCGCCCCGTCATCGTTGAGGTCATATGGGTTGGCATAGATCTGTGTTGCGGGATCCACTCCCTGGACCTCATCACTTTCTGTACCATCAGAAAACAGGATATTGGAATTCTCAATAAAGAACGTGGGAGTTTGCGGATTCAAATTCTGATTTGCCAGATCCAGATCGACTTCATCATCGGCTGTTGACTCAAAATGGATACGTGCAAACAGAACGTAGCGTTCAGCACCGACTGCGGTCAAAACGGTCTCTGCGGAGAGGTTTTCAACAACACCTATCTGATCATTTAAAGTTCCGGACTGTTTTATCGTGAATGCAGACCCATATTCAATAGCCGTTGCTGTGATAATGGTCGTATCGTAATTCAGATCAAAGGATGCCGATAGAATTCCCAGGTCTGGTGCAGGTGAGGGTGAACTGATCCAGATATCGAGCCAGAAATCCCCCCACTCATCAATCGATCCAAGATTTTCATTTAGAACAGTACGTTCTCCATTTCCAGATGTTAAGGTTTCCCGATTCACAATCCGAAAATCGATTTGTGTTAAGCGGAACTCATAAGCTCCAATGTCAATATTTTCACCAACAACTCGTTGATAACCGGAACCTCGCTGATCGTTGGTTATTATTCCAATTCTCGCAGTGCTCGCTGCATATTTATTGCCTGCATCAATTGCGGAACTTCCAAATAACAGCGCATGGGTTTGGGTTGGACCGCCATTATCTCGCAACTCCGGATCAACCAATCCTTCAAGGCTTCGATTGAGAATATTATTACTCCCTGTATTACTTCGAAAAGCACTTCCATTGATCTCACCTGAGACATTTCCTGCCAGAATGCTATTTGAGAGAATGAATTCATCACCAAAAGATAATTGATTGACACTGATGCCTCCCCCGCCATTATTAGCAATGTTCGAGACGACCGTGCAGTTCACAATTGATACAAAAGAAGTAAAAGATGCTGAGATAGCGCCTCCACTCGTATACGAACTATTTTCGGAAAAAGTACTATTGTAAACTTTGAGACTGTCACCACGGCTAGAGAGAGCACCACCTTGGAACCCTGCATCGTTTTCAGCGAATGTTGAACCAGAAATTAAAAGAGTATTACTGCATAGAACTGCTCCTCCACTTTCATCCGAAACGTTACGATAAAAGGAGCATTCCTGTATGATTAATTCGCCTAGAGTGTTTATCGCCCCACCATCAGCATCGGCGATATTATGAATAAAGGTACTGGTTTTTATCTCAAGCGTATACCATTTTTGCTTATGGAAAGAGTGAACCGCCCCTCCAAATCCTCCGGCATAATTATCAGTAAACTGGCAGTCTTCAACTACAGACTTATAACTATTAGCGTAGTAATAGATTGCACCACCATGTAGATCAGTAGCACGATTCTCGGTGAAAACACAATTCCTGATTGTGAACGGGCATAGATCGATCCTAATCGCGCCTCCTGATCGTGCAATATTCGATCTGAAAATTGTATTAGTTATTGAAACGTTAGAAGCCTCACTGACGTAGATTCCTCCCCCTGTATAGTCAGCTTTATTTCCAGCGAACTCAGAATCTGCTATGGTAAGGGAACCTCCCGATTGGTAGATCCCACCACCATCTCCCAAAGTTCCCCCTCCAAGAGTCATGTTCCCAAAAAAATATGAATGACCTAAAGTAAGGTTTCCCCCATCATTGTAAATTCCTGCTCCGTTGTATCGAGTCGATGTATTTCCAGTCAGATTGACTCCCATCAGAGTAAGCGTTTCCGCATTATAAATTGCCCCGCCTGTTTCAGCCGAGCCATTTGAAAGTGTTAGCTCACTAATAGCAACAGTGATAGCAGTTAAGTCATCACGATCATCTACATTAAAAATTCGTCCGTCACTATCTCCATCCAGATTGAGTTGATCGGCCCCCAACCCGGTAATCGTCAGGTCGTCGGAAATCACCAGTTCGTCGGTGAGGACTACAGACTGCCCCGCGAGAGAGGCGTCAAACGTAATCGTATCTGCCCCTTCGTTCGCGTTGGCCTGTTCGATGGCGTCGCGGAGACTGCCTGCGCCGGAGTCATTGGTATTCAGGACCGTGAAGGCAGTCAACAGCGTACGGTCTTCCAGCGTCTCGGCCACAGTTGAGATTGCCAGCCGTGAGGCTGGGGAACCATGTTGCTGGATTCGTTTACCTCGCCGGCGGGTTTTTTGATTTTGTCTGTTCCGAAATTGCCGTGTGAGTCGAGGCAGCCAGAGTGATGGAGACATGGTCTGATAATCTATAATAATCGGGGTAAGGACAGATTCAGAGGAATAGGACCAGTTTAGCAAACATCACATATGAATACCAATGCCATCTGAACACAAATGAAGTATCAGAAGCTCGAAAAACGAGCATCCCTGATTTAAAACGGACCGAGTTCGGTATTGTCGGCGAGTGAGCCGAAGAACTCATCTGTGGCGGATTCCCAGTCGGCAAGGTAGCGAACGCCGGACGCCAGTGTTTCCTGCATCAGACCGTTGGTGTCATGCTCATAGCCGAGCAGGTGACCGAGTTCATGCAGGATCACGGTGCGGAGATCGATCAGACTGGCGGCTTCACTGTCAGGGAGTGCAATCAACGTCAGGTCGCTGGCTGGAGAGAACTCGCTGTGCTCTGCGGGAGTGGTATCGATGAACCAGCCATACCCG
>NZ_JAVJSQ010000011.1 GCF_040219335.1 Gimesia sp.
GATCGATATGGCCGAACTCCATCCCAATGAAGTTGACTGGAAGCAGGGGATCATCACACGCAAACGGAGCAAAACTGGGAACTGCGAAAACGTGCCCGTGGTATCGTATCCGCTTTGGCCGGAGACGTTCGAGCTTCTCAAACAAGAACGTAGCGACGATTCGGATCATGTACTACTAACCCGTGAAGGGAAACTGCTCCGGACCGAGAACATCGACGGCGGAAAGTACAAGAAGACCGACGCCGTGCGGCTGGCGATCCGAAGGCTCTCTAAAAAGACGGAGATCGAGTTCACTCTAAAGGCGTGCAAAAAAACTTCGGCTTCCTTGTTGCGAGGCAATCGAGACTACCAGGGACTTCAGAGTTTGTTTCTCGATCACGCCCCGCAGACTGTGGCCGAAATCCACTACACGACGGTCCCTCAAGAGCTTTTGAACGAGGCGATCGCCTGGTTGGGGCGCGAACTGGGGATAATCAGGGACCAGTCAGAGTAGAGAAGGATTCACGCTCTGTCTAACTTAAAAACCACTTTAGTAATTGACCCGATGTGCGGACACTGAATCCACCAGCGATGGAAAAACCGGGGGTCGTGCAGTTTCGCTTAAACAACTATTCGTCTGCGACACGGCGACTGAACGTACCTTGTTTGAGTCCCACAAACCTGCAGCGATGAGTTCAGACTACGGTGTCGACTGCAGCCCAGACGGACAGATCTTCGCCGTGGGGGGGCGAACGTTTTCCTGTATAACGCGTCTGATTTCAAATTGATTAAGACTCTATCCGAGCACGGTGTAGTATGGAATATTATCCCCGAAACTGTTGTTAAGGGCCTCGATATCAGCCTTAGATTCGAAACAGAACCGCTTACTGCGACGGACAAGCTTTATCACAGGACCACTACAGAGTGGTCTTGCTCAGGACTGGCCAGTACAGAGAGTATAAAATGGGGATTTACCCCTCTGAAATAAGAGGCACAACTGTCGTATAAGAAGAAAATTCTGGCGAAAGAGAAACCGTCGAAGTATCATGGATTTAAACTACTGCTGGTGTGAGTGAGATTGATTCCAGCTGGGAAATGTCCGATTAGTTTGCCAACTCCGTGATACTTAGCCCAGGATCACCCACGCACTTCTGTATCTGGGAAATGCCATTTAACAACAACCAACGCCCGTGGGTGAGTAAACAATTCACCTGGCAATCCCAGACATTTGATCGTTACAAAGTGTACTTTCATGTCAGACTCCATCTTTGATGACGAAACGCTGTTCGTGAAAAAAGACAAAGTCGCCTGGATCGCGTTGTTAAGCGTCCTTACATATAGCGCCGCTTTCCTGCTCCCGGTGGTCAGCAAATCATACGGCTTTTTCGCGTTCTACATCACCTTTTGGGGAGTGTCCGACGGCTTGTTAGTGTGGTTGGCCAACCCTGTCTATTGGCTTGCGTTCTACATGTTGTCAAAATGGCCTCTCCGCGCGACGGTCCTGGGCGCCTTTGCCGTCGCCCTCGCCTTGACACCTCTTATCCAGTTTACCGTCCACGATCTCGATCAATTGAGACTAGGCTACTGCGTCTGGTTAGCGAGTCATGTCCTCCTGCTCGCCGCAGGGGTGGTCGCACTCTCCCAGCAAATCCCACTCTCGTTGGCCTCAAAACCCATTTCCAGGAGGAGATTCGGGTGGCGCGCAATACTAATGATAGTCGCCCTCATTGCAGTCATTCTGGCAATGTACCTTATTCCAATGAACCGGTTGCACCAACAGCGAAGTGCGGTTGCCGCAATCAAAGCATTGAATGGGCACGTGGTATATAAGCCAAGTATCCCGCATCCGACTTCACGGCTTCGCTGGTTCGCCCGCCGCATCTATGGGGATGACATTTTTCAGCACGTTGTATCAGTCCGTATGGGGGGAAATGGGACGCAACTTGCCGATTCCGATTTGCAGCATCTCGAAAACCTGAATCGTCTGAAAAAGCTCTCACTTGAAAACGCAGAGATATCTGTCGCCGGTACCACGAGATTGTTAGAGCTGTCTAACCTGGCGGATCTGACAATCCAGGATTCCACTATTCAGCAAGGAGCGCTGATACAATTACAACGTCTGCCGGCATTGCGACAATTGACTCTGTATCGCGTCGCAGTATCAGAACAACTCCTGGAGGACATACTCTCACTGGATCGAGTCACAGTATCCTTATCCATCGCATCTACACGGTGTTCTGCCAATCTGCTGGCTGCATTGTCGAAGGCACATAATATCACGGCACTTAATTTCAGTAATGTCTCGGTGTCTACCGAAGCATGGTCACAAATGGGGGAAATCAGTAACTTAAAGCAGCTCTCCTTTGCCAACATGGAATTGACTGAAAACACTTTTGAAGCAATTCAGCGGCAGACACAAGTCCGCAAGCTGTACATGCAAAAGATACAGGCGAAAGCCCAGGCCTGGACGAAGTTGGGGCCAATGCCGCAGTTATGGTTCTGGATATTAAGCCACACAACGCTACCTGCTGAGGCAGTGGATGCAGTGGGGAGACAGAGCGAGGTCGAATACCTCAATTTGAATGATTCAACGATAACCGCAGATGACCTGGGAGCGGTGTTTCACCTCGAGAAACTCAAAACGCTCGCCCTCCATCGAACCTCAGTAACCACAAAACAATTACGACAAATTCACGAACTTCCTCAACTCACACGCCTTGAGCTTCACGCAACCGACGTCACCGATGAAATATGCGACACCCTGCGACAAATGAAGGGTCTCAAAATCATTAACCTCACTCATACTCACGTGACGCCGGAAGCAGTTGACCGGCTTCGTTCAGATCTCTCGGATTGCGAGGTAAAATACTGAAAGACAGACACAGAGATTCCCGACGGTAGTTTTATAAAGATACTGGAGTGTTTATAGCACGAGTTCTCATCACCAAGATCTGAAAGCCTGACAACAAGTTCGTCGCACTGAATCCAGGAGCCGAAGATGTTAGTTCGAATGCACCTCGAACCATGGTTTCGAAGGGCTGAACGCCAACGTGGTTTCACGAAACATTCGGCACCAGATTGTGGGATCTTCCAGTAACTGCGACTCCAATTGTTGCGGTGTCGCTGGTTCTCCCTCTTCTGGCATGGTGGCTACAGCGTCAACAACTTATCTCTGCCGGTGCACAACGCATGTGAGAAATTGTTTGGCTTGTTCTACTGTCGTTGATTGTGTTACCCCAAGCAGTGTGGAAATCAGTCTCCCGTACTCTCTGATGACCTGCTCTGCAGTCTAAATGATCTTGATCGTGTTAACATTCATAAAATGATACGTGGACTAGATCTATGCGATCTGGAGACATCTCTGATTGCTTAAAGAACCGCTTAAGGACTTGGCCTGCCTTTTGTCCCCATATCTCCTCGGAGCGCCTCGTAGGAGTCCACCCTCACAGGCAAATGGTAGGATCGCAGACGTTACTGGTTGCAATTCAGGGATGCTCTCGGAAGTTTCGGGATGCATCTGAAAGTGTGGTTCTGGGAGCCAGCGGGAGATCAGTTCCCACCATCGTCTGGCTTCAATAAACGTTCAAGCATCGTATTGTCCGGCTCGGGAAGTGTAGAAACAGTCAGGCTTCTCCCCTGTACACCGACGTTTGGATCGGCTCGGAAGCCGTACATGAGGAGAGACGTGTCCTCTGGTGATCCGGTCAGGCGGCGGACGCAATTGACGATCTCACCGCGCAGTCTCTGGGCTGCCTGAGCGTCTGTGGTTTTTGCAATCATGGTGAGTGAGGGCTTGCCTGTGATATTTCCCTTCACAACCAACCGCTTCAGCGCTGACCAGTTTTCTTTGTCCTCTTTGAGTACCTGCTGGACCTGTGATACCTCCGCGAGATTTTTTGCCTTGGCGAAAGCCTGCTGCAGTCTCCACTGTCGTTCGCCTTCAAGTGTTAATTGAAGCTGCTGCTCTTCACTGATGGTAACGAATTGATGGTTCTCCAGCATTCGATTGATATCTTGAGCCAGCAATGAAGGCTTGCCTTTCCGCTGACGAATGACCGTTTCAATATCGTCAGTCGACTCAGCTACAAACAGTGTGTGGGGGTCCGGATGATAGAACACCTTGCTGCCGACAACGTAGTGCTCTCCGAGAAACTCGCGGTTTCTTACCTCACGAACACTGCGGTCCATTCTCAGGGCGCGCGTCACTGAATTAGGGTCGATCGGTTCGCTGGACAGCGCGAATGTGATCGGCTTACCACGCATGTGTCCCTCATCTGAAGGGAAGGAAAACGAGCCCAGGAGTTCAAAATCGGGAAATGCAGTACCGACACGTTTCGGATAGTAGTAGTTTGCCGCGTTGGGGTATATAAAGTGTCCGACCAGTCTGCGTGACAGTCTTTCACTTTTCGGCCCCAGTTTTGCGTCAGCGTTCTGGCAGATATCATGATGTCGCGCGATGCTCAGGTTCACTCCGTCGGGAATCCCTGACAAAACGGAAGCCCATTTCGGCCGGAGTGGCCTGGCTCCAGCCTGGCCGTTTCCTGCAGGAGCGGGCCTGTTCCCCTTTCCCTGCGCAATCTGTTGCGGCACTGCTTCCCGGAACGCGGAGGTTTTCCAGACGGAAAGCTCTGAGACTGAAAACACCATCAGATATTCTCCATCCCGGCTGAGCTTTGCCCTGGGGTAGGTACTGGGAGGAACTTTTACGCCGAGGCGGGCCACCCTCTGCTGGGTGTCAATGTTCCAGACGTTTACTTTATCCTGATCCCATTCTGATGTGATCAGAAGCCTGCTGTCCGGGGTGACAGCCAGGTCACTGATCTTCTCATCCTGAGCCCGCCACGTAACAGTGACGTCACGATCCAGGTCCCACACATAGAGACCACCAACCATATCTCTGCCTAGGACGCGTCGGCCATCCGGAGTAAATCTGACGAATCGCATTCCCGGCACATCGACACCACGATGTTCATAGACGAGCCTTCCGGTCGCGACCTCGTAAACTTCTCGATCAAGCAGCAAATACTGGCCATTGAAACTGAAGGCCGGCATGGAGGGGTCGATGTTGTCGAAGAACTGCACCTGCTTTGCTGCGGCAGTGTCCCAGACCGTCACGCTTCCCCGGACGCGAGAATCTGTGAATCGGGACAGCGCCAGCAACCTGTGATCATCACTGAAGACAAACGTGTTGTAGCCTCCGACCGCCTCCACGGTCCGCTGTGTTTTCCGTGTGTTGAGATCCAGCAACACGACGCTCAGGGGACTCTCCTGTCTTTCTTTCTGATTCTTATGTAGCTTCCATTCCGGGTAAGCCAGCATCTGACTGTCTGGGCTGAACAGGGGAGGGCCAAGCGTCTTCGTCTGCTTCGTAAACCGGCCCCGCTTCTCAACATTCCAGACCTGGATCATCGACAACCACATTCCATCAGGACTGCCAGGTAGAGACCTCTCAACACAAAAGCGGTTATCTCGCGTCAGCGCTAGGAATTGGGTGCCTGGTTTCGCATCCAGCACTTTTCTCTGTTTGCCGGTTCCCAGGTCCCAGGACACGACCTGGTGCCCGCCGGCAGTCACCAGCAGATTTTGCTCCGAAATCCCGGCATCCGAGAATACGTGCCCCTGTGGGGGGTGAATCGTCACCACAGGTGGAGATGATATCTCGTCCGCAATCAGCCAATCTGCTGTTATTACCAGCACCAGAAACACGAGTGCAGGCAGTCTTGTTCCACATGCCACCGTCCATCTCCCTCTGATAATCGCCACCGGGAGTGCGATGTGCCCCGTCGTGACAAGAATAGGGATTTCCCAGATCGATTATTCTGCACCAATACCACCGTACCGCTTCATGGAGATCGTAACCTGCACAGCGGACCATTTCAACATTTTTCGTCCGAGCTCGGATTGATGGCGCTCTCCTGGAAAACATTTCCGGGATCAATTCCTTATCGCGATCACAAACTGCGTCTGATGTGGAACTGGTTCGGCCTGACAGGGCAACCTGGCGATGCAGTTGCTCATCATGGGCCAGATAGACCAGGCCAAAGCCTCCATTGCCCAGTATGTTTTCGATACGGTAACGGCCAATCAATGCAGGAGATTGCGGGGGAGCATCATCAGGAACAGGCGTATTTTCAGCCGGAGACTCCCCTGTCTCGGAATCGTACCTCTGCGTTTTTCCATAGGGGTGTTTTCAGCCATGCCTGGATCGAGTTTCCTTGCTGATGCTCGTCAGCGCGTCACCTTCTGGATTTAATCCATCATAGCGGCATCAAATCTGAGAATCTACATGTAACTACTGTTTGGACCACAGGAAGACACGGCGAGGAAATGACTTGTGTAATTACACGGCCGCTTTGTGTCCTTCAGTGACCTGAAGATACTCCTGTATCGACTGCAGCATGACAATCTCAGATCCCATCCGCCCTTCCCTCAATTTCCAATCGGCACACTCTCTGAAAATCTCTGGATAGTCTATTTCGAAATGAAAGTAAGCATCAAACTAAATCTCTGAGCCCCCTATGACGATATCTGTATATGTGGTCTCCTGCTCTAGATGAATTTCCGGAGAATCACTGAGCGCTGACACTACGGCTTGGTAACCAAAGCTAACACTTCCCGTAGTGGATAAAAGCGTCCGTCGCTTTCTGACACGGACGCTTTTTTTGTATCATCATGAGGGGTATCCCTGCTCTCTGATGATCTGCCTACAATTTCAGTGAGCATGATCGCGTAGATGTTCCCAAAGTGATATAGGAACCAGAACTATAGTCCTGAATCACTTCTCCTGCCCCCAGAACCTGACTAGGGGCCTTATGGCTGCCTATGAGCCTCAAATCACTTCAGAAAGCCCACTGGAGTCTGAGTGGGGCGCAGTGCCTGTAAACCAGAAAAGATTTGACTGTCACGACACCGTTGGCAAAATAGACGGCACCTTTTCAGCAATAATTGCAAGGGTGTTACTATTATGTCAGACAGAAAGCTCTCCCGGCAGCAGGTCAAACCCCTTGCCACAAAACGCCACAAATATTATGAGCTACTCTCCAGTATCTTCGAATGTGTAAGCTCAGCAATTACTAACTGGCTGTGGGCAGTTCTTAATCTACATTTGCGATTTCATCCTTCAAATTCTGCATAAGAGTGCAATAGCCATTTACCTAAGAAAACTCTGAGTCTTATGGCCGGTGTCATTCCTGGGAGAAGCCAACCGATCGCCCGCACTACAGTGTTCAACCGAAAATGCTCTCGCAAATATATAAGGCATCAGAACGTAATTTCAACGAGACGGTGTATAGCATGTGGTCTCGGAAAATCGAAGTCCTTGAGTTTCTCTGAGATGCTTTTTGACATCGCCATTGTTGAAACTGGCCACTCTACGGCGGTTCGACTTGCTTCTGCTCCTCAAGTCGTCGACACGCTGCCTCAAAGCCTGCCAGGGCGGCTGTTTGGACCCGACTAAATTCATCGTGAAAATCTCGACCACTCTCGAACGCGGCTGGCCCCAGGGATCGCAGCCACGATTCAATTCCCTTGCCATGATGGTAGTAGTCACTCAACAGGAAACGTGCGACCAGTTGGCCACAGGATGCGCACTTTACATAAACGGTTTGCGGCTGACCTGGTTCACTCACGAGCATGTTGCATACATCCGTGGACTGGCACTCCTGACATTTCTGAATGTGAACTTCCATTGCAACAGCCTCTCTTATTGAACGGTCAACTCATGCGACACAATAATTTAGAACAAACCAACGATGTCCCACCACCAATAGCCTGTTGAAAATGCCAGCATCGCTCCGACAACCGCGATCACCAAGCCAGGTTTGAGCATGTCGATTGTTTTCAACTCGCCAGTTCCAAACGCCATTGCGTTCGGGGGAGTCGAAATTGGCAGCGGCATTGCCAACGAGCAGGCAAAAGCCACACCAATCATAACGGGCGTGACGCTGGAGACGGCCAAACCCATAACGATCGGCAAGAGCAGGTTTGCAGTTGCGGTGTTACTCATCACGGACGACATCACAATTGCC